>NZ_JBWXVD010000028.1:0-254 GCF_059901115.1 Fructilactobacillus sp. X7R4C1 | reverse complement strand
CCAAAAACCGGTCTCGAAGTCGCCTAACAACATCAGCGACAAAGCCCGGTCGCTGTGTTGTTTGCACGGCTGAGCCCCATCTGGCCTACGATTGCTCCGCCTTGGCACTGGTATCTTTAAAATTCCAATAGACTACCCAAATGAAAAGGACAAACAATTTCCGCACTTATAGAAATTGTTTGTCCTTTATTCGGTGGCTGTGAATTATGGCCCAACCGCGTTCCCGTAAGCAACCGGCGTTCCCAAGAGACTGA
>NZ_JBWXVD010000027.1:0-264 GCF_059901115.1 Fructilactobacillus sp. X7R4C1 | reverse complement strand
ATAATCACAGAGATGGATTCAACATCTCCTGACATCAGTCGCGTCAATGCTGGCACCAGTGACAGTAGGAAAACCAAGATGAATTCCCAAAGCACGATTCGTCGTGGAATCTGATCAACGGTGCTGAACAAAGTTGCTTGCTGGTACCAAATATTCGCCACGAAACAGAAACTGACAGCATACACCCCAACTGCCAAAAAGAAATTGGTAATGTTGGCATGATGTTCCCAACTTTGCGCAGGCAACTCCAAGACCATAATGGTA
>NZ_JBWXVD010000026.1:0-265 GCF_059901115.1 Fructilactobacillus sp. X7R4C1 | reverse complement strand
GGCGGTTGAATATGGAGCTTAACAAAGAACTCAACAAAACCGCAACTGAATCCAAAAGTAAACTTGCAGCGACGATCAAAGAAAACAATAAACCGGCCTTTTGGTTTTTAATGCCGTCTTTATTGATTTTAACCTTATTCACGTTCTATCCGATGATCATGACCGTTTACAACAGTTTCTTTGCGACCAATATTCGCGGGGAAGCGGCGAAATTCGTTGGGTTGGGGAATTACTTCTCGATTTTTCAAGATCCCTTATTCCTGAA
>NZ_JBWXVD010000025.1:0-265 GCF_059901115.1 Fructilactobacillus sp. X7R4C1 | reverse complement strand
AGTAACATCACCAAATACTTGGCTAAGACAAACTGTAACCGGGAGATACCCGAAATCAAGGTATTTTTGTAAACCTTTTGACTGAACTCATAGCCGAAAATAATGACGAACACGCCGATAAAAACGTAAAGTAGCATCGTGTCACCCATATTCGCCACTTTGATGCCAGTTAATATCGACCAAGATTTAGCCGCAACTTGGGCAAACTGATCACTGTCGCCATGAACCGTCACGCCGCCAACATTTTGTGCCAAGGTTGTCATGG
>NZ_JBWXVD010000024.1:0-265 GCF_059901115.1 Fructilactobacillus sp. X7R4C1 | reverse complement strand
TTATTCCGGCATAGCTCAGTTGGTAGAGCACCTGACTGTTAATCAGGTTGTCGACGGTTCGAGCCCGCCTGCCGGAGTACTATGGAGAGTTGTCCGAGCTGGCCGAAGGAGCATCATTGGAAATGATGTAAACGGATTAAAGTCTGTTTCGAGGGTTCGAATCCCTCACTCTCCGTATATTTTTGTAGTATGACCCGTTGGTCAAGTGGTTTAAGACACTGCCCTTTCACGGCAGTAACATGGGTTCGAATCCCGTACGGGTCAT
>NZ_JBWXVD010000023.1:0-267 GCF_059901115.1 Fructilactobacillus sp. X7R4C1 | reverse complement strand
CCGGGACTTCGTCGGGGCGCGCCTGACGCAGCGCTCGGTAACGCGACTCGATGTCATCGACTCGAGCCTTAGCCACCGCGTCAAGAGCAGAGGGGCCCGCTGCATCGGCAAGTTGCCGAAGGGCCGATATCGCCAGGTCGTCGTAGGCGGTGTAATAGTCGGCACGCCCGTGATCGGTCAGGAAGAACACGCGGGAAGGTCGGCCCCTTCCGCGAGCTCCAAAGACCTTCTTCTCACGGGAATCGACGAGACCCCGACTCACAAGAG
>NZ_JBWXVD010000022.1:0-269 GCF_059901115.1 Fructilactobacillus sp. X7R4C1 | reverse complement strand
CCCACCGTTAAACTGAGCTGCCGCATAAACACTATTAAAGTCGACATTCGACCCGTCTGGCGTTGCGGTTTTGCGAAGATCTTCGTGAAGCATAGGCACGACGCCGGTATTGTAATCAGTCAGTTCCGTACCGAGCTGAGTAGCAGCGGCTGTGAGAGCTTTGCTTTGGGCTTTCGGTCCAAGTTTACTCATCAAATCAACGTCAACTGTTACTTTCATACCCATCACAGCACCTCCAATTCGTACCCCCATATTTCAGACGTATCAGC
>NZ_JBWXVD010000021.1:0-270 GCF_059901115.1 Fructilactobacillus sp. X7R4C1 | reverse complement strand
AGGGGTGGTAGCCCATATTGATACCAAACGCCATTTTGTTGTGGTCCAAATCGGCCAGCAATATTGTTACTACAGTTTTGGCAGCGTGCCGCGCGATTTGACGCTGGCTTATGCGATTACGGTGCATAAGGCCCAAGGTGGGCAGGCAGATAGCGTTATTGCCATTGTCAACGGCGCCGACATGATGCTCAACGCCCAAAGCTTTTATACGGCGTTGACGCGCACCCAGCAGCAATTCATCTTTTTTGGTGACTTTCGGGTGCTCTTAGC
>NZ_JBWXVD010000020.1:0-278 GCF_059901115.1 Fructilactobacillus sp. X7R4C1 | reverse complement strand
AATAAAACGTCATTCAAGGAGGTTCATCAATGCTTTTAAAAAAAAGGCGCTATCTTTGGATCATCTTGGCTCTTTGCATAATCGGAATAAGTGTTCTTACGTTGCTGTGGAACATGGACTCCAAAGAAACGGCCTCAACCGAATTTGATCACACCCCTCTTACTATAAAAAAAGTCGAACTTAGTAAGCACCTTAACAGTATCATGGTCACTTTTGTTACCCCTCCAAAAAGCAAATATACAATAATTGATCTTAATGAGCGTCAGCTTTCCTCTGGT